>NZ_NHML01000105.1:0-461 GCF_002165735.1 Rhodococcus sp. NCIMB 12038 | reverse complement strand
TCGATCCCCTCCGTGAGAACCGACCGGGTCACCAGCCTAGCCACCTCGGCGTCGACGTCGAGCGGCCGGCGTGCGTATCCCAGTCGCCGACCCGCCGCCGCGCCCACACGGAGGGGCGGCATCAAATCATAGAAGAACCCGTTGTAATGATCCGGGCCGAAGATCACCAAGAACTGCGGATCGAAGTCACGCACGAACTCGCGGACCGCCGAGATGGCGGAGTCCACCTCTCGCCGAACCTCTGCGGCGGGCTCCAACCGCCCCATCAGAGGAGGAATGCGAAGCCACACAGCGCCGCTGTCATCTCTATCTCCCCGCCAGTTCAGGCAATAGAAAAATGGAGATACCGCCGCGCGGCGAGATGACCAGCGACCACCACAGGTGACGCAGTCGATCTACTACGACTCCAACCGCTTCCCGCAGCGGCGAAGTTCCGCTGACGGGGGCACTCCGTATTGTTG